>NZ_QPMG01000020.1:0-3002 GCF_003336825.1 Proteus sp. CA142267
CCTAGGTTAGAACATCAAACGTTAAAGGGTGGTATTTCAAGGTTGACTCCATGCAGACTGGCGTCCACACTTCATAGTCTCCCACCTATCCTACACATCAAGGCTCAATGTTCAGTGTCAAGCTATAGTAAAGGTTCACGGGGTCTTTCCGTCTTGCCGCGGGTACACTGCATCTTCACAGCGAGTTCAATTTCACTGAGTCTCGGGTGGAGACAGCCTGGCCATCATTACGCCATTCGTGCAGGTCGGAACTTACCCGACAAGGAATTTCGCTACCTTAGGACCGTTATAGTTACGGCCGCCGTTTACTGGGGCTTCGATCAAGAGCTTCTCCTTACGGATAACCCCATCAATTAACCTTCCAGCACCGGGCAGGCGTCACACCGTATACGTCCACTTTCGTGTTTGCACAGTGCTGTGTTTTTAATAAACAGTTGCAGCCAGCTGGTATCTTCGACTGGCTTCGGCTCCGTCCGCGAGGGACTTCACTTACCGCCAGCGTGCCTTCTCCCGAAGTTACGGCACCATTTTGCCTAGTTCCTTCACCCGAGTTCTCTCAAGCGCCTGAGTATTCTCTACCTGACCACCTGTGTCGGTTTGGGGTACGATTGTTGGTAACCTGAAGCTTAGAGGCTTTTCCTGGAAGCAGGGCATCAATTGCTTCACCACCTTAGTGGTTCGTCATCACACCTCAGCATTAAGTGACCGGATTTGCCTAATCACTCTGCCTACATGCTTGAACCGGGACGACCGTCGCCCGGACAACCTAGCCTTCTCCGTTCCCCCATCGCAGTTACCACCAGTACGGGAATATTAACCCGTTTCCCATCGACTACGCTTTTCAGCCTCGCCTTAGGGGTCGACTCACCCTGCCCCGATTAACGTTGGACAGGAACCCTTGGTCTTCCGGCGTGCGGGTTTTTCACCCGCATTATCGTTACTTATGTCAGCATTCGCACTTCTGATACCTCCAGCATACCTCACAGTACACCTTCGCAGGCTTACAGAACGCTCCCCTACCCAACGAACGTATCCTTAAATTCGCTTATCTGGCTTTCGCCTCGACTTTAATGGACGCATTGACGTCACTTCGTTCCGTCAATCGTTTTTCACTCAAACAAATTTAAGTGATACGTTCGCTGCCGCAGCTTCGGTGCATGGTTTAGCCCCGTTACATCTTCCGCGCGGGCCGACTCGACCAGTGAGCTATTACGCTTTCTTTAAATGATGGCTGCTTCTAAGCCAACATCCTGGCTGTCTGAGCCTTCCCACTTCGTTTCCCACTTAACCATGACTTTGGGACCTTAGCTGGCGGTCTGGGTTGTTTCCCTCTTCACGACGGACGTTAGCACCCGCCGTGTGTCTCCCGTGATAACATTCTTCGGTATTCGCAGTTTGCATCGAGTTGGTAAGTCGGGATGACCCCCTAGTCGAAACAGTGCTCTACCCCCGAAGATGAGTTCACGAGGCGCTACCTAAATAGCTTTCGGGGAGAACCAGCTATCTCCCGGTTTGATTGGCCTTTCACCCCCATCCACAAGTCATCCGCTAATTTTTCAACATTAGTCGGTTCGGTCCTCCAGTTAGTGTTACCCAACCTTCAACCTGCCCATGGATAGATCACCGGGTTTCGGGTCTATACCCTGCAACTCATTCGCCCAGTTAAGACTCGGTTTCCCTACGGCTCCCCTATACGGTTAACCTCGCTACAGAATATAAGTCGCTGACCCATTATACAAAAGGTACGCAGTCACCCCATAAAGAGGCTCCTACTGCTTGTACGTACACGGTTTCAGGTTCTTTTTCACTCCCCTCGCCGGGGTTCTTTTCGCCTTTCCCTCACGGTACTGGTTCACTATCGGTCAATCAGGAGTATTTAGCCTTGGAGGATGGTCCCCCCATATTCAGACAGGATAACACGTGTCCCGCCCTACTCGTCGAGTTCACAATAACAGCATCTTCGGATACGGGGCTATCACCCTTTACTGCCGGACTTTCCAGACCGTTCTCCTGATGCTGCTATTGATTAAGACTCTGGGCTGTTCCCCGTTCGCTCGCCGCTACTAGGGGAATCTCGGTTGATTTCTTTTCCTCGGGGTACTGAGATGTTTCAGTTCTCCCGGTTCGCTTCATGACGCTATGTATTCACGTCATGATAATATCCATTGGATATTGGGTTTCCCCATTCGGAAATCGTCGGGTATAACGGTTCATATCACCTTACCGACGCTTATCGCAGATTAGCACGTCCTTCATCGCCTCTGATTGCCTAGGCATCCACCGTGTACGCTTATTCGCTTAACCTCACAACCCGAAGATGTTTCTTCTCGAAGACGACTTTAAAGGTCATGGCTACACAAGCATCAATTCGTTGTTAGGCAGTGCTCGTAATGCTCACATACTTATGTATGCTGCGCTTACTGCGTGCTGGCCGCCTAGAATTGCTGTTGTTCGCTCATGACACTCGCCTTGGAGTATCACAAATTCAAGGTCTGAGATTTTGAGAGACTCATCAATATACCTCGGTGATATATTGATTTGTTTTCAATTTTTCAGCTTGTTCCAGATTGTTAAAGAGCAAAATAATTCGCAGTATACTATTGCTAATATACTCTGAATTATTGTTTTATATTCAAGAGATTATGGTGGAGCTAAGCGGGATCGAACCGCTGACCTCCTGCGTGCAAGGCAGGCGCTCTCCCAGCTGAGCTATAGCCCCATAATGCATTCTTTAATACCGTTTTGTTTCTCAGGTTTCTTTCTTATTGGAACTGTTCCTTTAAGTAAGAATTGAGCCAATCGCAGTGAGACAAGGCGTGAAGTCACGAAGTTTACATCAGTAAACGAGTGATTTCACAACGCAGTATCAATACGATTTGGTAGGCCTGAGTGGACTTGAACCACCGACCTCACCCTTATCAGGGGTGCGCTCTAACCACCTGAGCTACAAGCCTATACCGGTATTTCTGCTCGTTCTTCATCAGACAATCTGTGTGAGCACT
>NZ_QPMG01000021.1:0-2646 GCF_003336825.1 Proteus sp. CA142267
AAAAAAAAACCGCCTCAGCAAAGGCGGTTTTCTTAAAGGTTGGTTCTTAGAGCAGCAAACTCTTTGAACCGAGGTAACAGGGTCTGAACACCGCTGAAACCAAATTCTGTCCTATCAGTTTAGCCGTAATGTCGGTGACACTTCAAGGATTTCAGCAAACAATTCTGCACTCTTGTTACCAAAGGCTATCGCCAGTGGCGTTTTTGCGTGTCTGTCAGGGTTGGATTCAAGAGAACAGTTACCTGAACAGACGTGATAGTCGGGCTAAACGGGGAGTTCGTGCAAATAGCCCAGCTTGGAGCGAACCACCTAATCAAGCGCAGTACCGGTACAGGGAAGCTGAGAGATAGCGCCCCCAAAGATGGAAAGAGCGGATTAAAACCGGCTGTAAACTTGTAAGGTGGGAACAGGAGAGCGCACGAGGGAGCCGTCAGAGGGAAACTTCTGGCATCTTTAGAGTCCTGTCGGGTTTCGCCTATCTTGACTAGAGCACCGAAAATCAGTTGATTTTTGTGAAGCTCGTCAGGAGGGCGGAGCCTATTGTAAAAGGGCTATCCCTCGCCCAGTTTTGCGCTCAGTTGCTGGCGTAGCGACTCTGCTTGTTCGTGGAGTTCTTCGCAAAGGTTAGTTTCCGCATCGAGATTATCGGAATCCAGTTCATTGAGTTTTTCCAGTAAGAGCAGGCTTTGCGCCTGTAAAAACTTAGCCATGTTTACGACGGCTTTTTCCTGCTTCGTCATATTTAAAATCCTATTATTTTCTCGCTAATTGTACAAAATCTTATCTGCTGTTAATGTTTAGGGCAAGGACACACATCGTTATCTCTTTGAGATTTCCTCGTGCCCTTGCAATGGGCTTCGCCCCTTGACCCCAAAAAGGACAACAGCATGACGACCAAACGCACAGAAACCGTGATTATTCGCCTGACACCTGACGAAAAACAATCGTTACTTCTGCGAAAAACCAAACCTCGTTTGGCTGAGTGGTTACGTGAACTGGCGTTAGGTCAGAAACCCAAGCGTCAGCCGAAAAGCGTTGATCCAGCGTTATTGTTTGAGCTTAACCGGATAGGGGTGAACCTCAACCAGATAGCCCGCCATTGCCATCAGGCTCCGGTCTCGATGGCGACGGTCGATATCGCCTTATCGTTACGGCATATTGAGGCCCAGCTTCGGGAGGTGCTCGACCGTGCTGATTAAATTCTTTGGTAACAAAGGAGGTGGCAGTCCGAAAGCCAGCATGGATTATCTGCTTCGTGAGGGTAAAGAAGACACGCAATTTCAGGTCTTACGGGGCGATCCTGACTTGTCGCAGTCTATTGCGGAGAGTTGCGAATTTAAGAATGCGTACACGGTGGGGTGTCTGTCATTTGAGGAAGAAAATATACCCGACCATCACAAAACCGCCATTATGGATAGATTTGAACAGCACGTTTTTTCGGGTTTGGAGAAAGAGCAGTACAACATCACATGGGTTGAGCATACGGATAAAAACCGGTTAGAGCTGAATTTTTACATCCCTAATGTCGAGCTGACCTCACAAAAACGCTTACAACCATACTATGACAAAGCAGATAGACCACTGATTGAGAATTTTAAGCAGGTTATTAATCATGAATACGGACTGTCCGATCCCCATTCACCAGATAAACAGCAAACGCTGATAACCCGTACGGATTTACCGACAGAAAAACAGTCAGCCCTGAAAGAAATTGATACCGGCATATCGGCATTGGTGCAGAAAGGACTGATCCGTAACCGTGATGATGTGATTGAAGCGCTGAAACAATCAGGCTTTGAGATAGCTAGAGTGACACCTAAAAACCTCTCAATCAAAACCGAGGGGCAAAATTTACGTTTAAAAGGGGCGTTCTATGAGCAGGATTTTAAATTTAGCGCAGACGTTCTCCGAGAATGCCAAACAAGACAGCGAGATTATGACGGAGAAAGTGAAACTCGCTATCGAACAGCACGAGAACGACTTGAAAGCGCAACTGGCAGACGCCAGCAGGAATTTGAGCGAAAGTATCCAAGCCGAGCAGACGAAATTGATCAGGCGTACCGTGAGCGTGTGGAAATTACCGTTCATCATTCTGGGCGTACTGGTGCTGATATTGGCAGGAGTCAGCCTGTTTCTCACGTACTGGAGCGTGAACGAATACCAGAACCTGACCGAGTGGAAACGGTCAGCCGAGATATACCAGACACAGAGCCACAATATCAAACTGACCAATTGCACCATGGACGACAAGAGCAAGCGACCGTGCGTCGCCGTCGATCCGGAATATCAGAACGAAAACTGGGGCAAGAAGAACGAAACCTACCGAATTTTAGCGAGGTGAGTCACCATGACCGAGACAGAACAACTGTTAGAGAACTCCTTGAATACCTTGTTACAACAGCAAGAGACCGTTATCAGCAATTTATCTCAGCGTGTCGGGGAACTCGAGATACAGAACAGTCAGTTAGCCATGCAATACAGAGAAATCAGTCAACAGTTAACGACTTTAATCGGACTGCTGAACAGGTATCAGAACGACTGAAATACCAGATACAGCAACAGGATCAAAAGCGAAATCGAGGTCTTAATATTGAATTTTAGTGTTTAACTATGTAGTGATTTGGCACTAACTATGTAGTCATTTAG
>NZ_QPMG01000022.1:0-2356 GCF_003336825.1 Proteus sp. CA142267
TAACTATGTAGTGATTTGGCACTAACTATGTAGTCATTTAGTGTGGATAACTTTTTTCTAATAGCTAAAAAATAAAGAAAACCGCTTCAAGCCACAAACAAGTTTGCGACTTTCATCGGTTTGGCGGTGAAAACCGGACGAAAAAACGGGATGTTAAAAACGCCCTCAAACCCGACAGAAAACGTTATAAACTTTCAGGATAGATTCGGGTGTTACGGGGTGTGTTTGGTGCTTAAAATCGCGTTGAGGCGTTCTGATTGTGTCTGACGGGCGGTTTTGGGGTTTAAACTCGCCCGTTTAACATAATGGGTCTTACGTGAACTAGAATAATTGTCTTTTTATTTGTTCTGCTAAAGCTTTGGCTAAATTAACAGGAACGGCATTACCAACCATTTTATAGCCATCGACAACTGAATTATATTTGAATATAAATGAATCAGGGAATGTTTGCACTCTAGCACATTCTCTTACACTCATTCTTCGGTAAAGATGTTCTTCATTTTTAATGAATTCAAACTTATCAGTTTCTATTTTTATCATTTTTGGTGCACTTGGGTGTATTGGCGCATGACGACCGCCTGCTTGAATTGTAAATGATGGCTCATCCCAACTTCTGACTCTATTCCTTGACATGAAAATAGATGAAAATCCACCAGTCATATATTCATGGTTTGGTATTATTGTATTTTTATTTGATTTGTTTTTCTCATCAGAAGGTACTGCGTTATCCTTAATATCAAATATTGAATCTCTCAGGTTTAATTTTAATTCATTTTCATTTGGGAATTCAAAGTAAATATCTTTATATTCTTTTAATATTCCAACTATGAATACACGAAGCCTATCTTGAGGTACGTTATATTTATTTGCATTTAATAATTTAAATGAAATATTATATCCGGCGTTTTTAAATGACTCTAATATATTATTAAATGCATCCTCATGTTTTTTGTGTAATATACCAGATACATTTTCAGCTAGGAAAAATAGTGGCTTTTTTTCGTTTAAAAGACGGATGTATTCATAGAATAATTTACCACGATGGTCATCTATTCCTTTTCTACTTCCAGCCTCTGACCAGCTCTGGCATGGTGGTCCGCCGATAAATCCCGATATATCAGGGATGTCATTACTTTTTACGTCGACAATAGAACGTTTATCTAATATGCAATTAGGAAAGTTTTTCTTATGTGTTTCCCATATTGTTTTGTCGAATTCATTTGACCATGAAATGTCAAATCCAGCTAATTCAAACCCTAAATCTAAACCACCAGCACCTGAAAACAAAGACGCAATTTTTATTCTACTCATAAGGCAAACCTAATCTAACTATAGAGGTTTTATGATTGCACACAATAAAAGAAAAGGCCAGAAAAACCTTTTCTTTTTTTATTTACATTAAATTTGATGTATTGATTTTGGTATGTCAGTGTGTACTTCTATTCGCGTATCGAATTTAAGTGATAGAGATCTTCCTTTTTTAAATCTAGATGAAGCATTGTGTAATCTCATGTTGAATGAATACCCATTATTAAACTCAACTATTACATAGCTAGAGTTTAAAACTCTAGCTATCATCTCAGTTGGTGTTTGTAATTTATACCATTCCTCGATAACTATATTGTTAGGGTAAACGATTAATTTTTCAAAATCGGTTTTTGATACTAAAAAATGGAAGTAATTTCCCGCACAAGTATTACCGAATTTATTAATTATGCTGGCAGTGAGGGAGCAAAAATTATTATATAAATCTAAAATAGCTTGGTCTGAACGTAATTTAACATCGGAGAAAAGTAGCTCGTTTGTTGTATCGAAACCTAATTTATCAACGCTGGATATAAACGAAGACTCTAATGATTTTATTTGCGCTCTGTAAGAAATATCTTCGTATTTATTTGATATTCCTAATTGAGATATCAATGCCCCAGGTCTTTGGTGTTTTACTGCATTGTGATTATTTTTCAATGAGATACTTTTAGTTATTCTAAATCCATTTTCAGTGAAGGTTATTTCAATATCTGCTGGGTTACCAGATCTACCCTCACTATCACTTAATCTTCTTAAGGAGCAGATAGTTGTTGGTAATAAATCAAAATATTTTCTAGATGCCCTATCAAAGATGTTTTTTAATTCACTTGGAAGGTTTTCATATTTATTTCTATCTCTATCCTGTTGATATCTTGTTTCGCTATCAATAGATATTGCCTCCAATGAATTATCTAAAATATATTTTGCTAAACAATATTCAAATGCTCTACCGTTGTCATTGGATGTTGACGCCATTTTACACCTCTCAGTTAAAAAGTAGTTTCCTGTAAGGGCTTAGATCGGGTAGTCTTAGTCACGTAAAAAAAAA
>NZ_QPMG01000024.1:0-1207 GCF_003336825.1 Proteus sp. CA142267
GAAATAGATAAAATAAGAGATAGAATAATAGATAGGATAATACATAAAATAATAGGTAAACCTAACGTCAGCGCACCTTTTCTTCGAGCTGTTTTAGCATCGAAATATCACCTAATAACCGTTGATTTTTACCTGTGAAAAAGATGATCGGACTGACATTTGCATTATCAATACTTCGGCTTAACTGAATTCCCATCGCCTGATAATCATCATCGTTTGTGCAATGGTATAACGCTAAAACAAGCTGACATTGTTCTGGAGTTCCGCATTCTATTGCCCAGCGGATCAACTCCGAAAAGGTCAATCCGTTCGGTTTCCAGTGTTTTTTATGCCGTGACGCTAACGCCTTAAATTTTTCACGCCCTTGATTATATTTTTCTGCCCCGATCACCGGATCTTCACAACGAACCCCTTGAACCGGTCGCTTATCAAATGACAATTCCCATAAATTTAATTCTTCGATGTATTCGTAATCTTCTGGCGATGCCAAACGAAATAATTGAGACATAGAGACACCCTCCGATCATGTGTGAACGGAGACAGTATAAGGCTTTCGAGAAATTCCGCTTCCTCGACGTGAAACAAGTTCACGCCTTGCGGCGAGCGTTGCGAATTGAATTTATGAGGTTTACCAAGCTCCAGATGTAACAAAGCCCCGTGACAGCATCACAGGGCTCTGGTACTCTAAATCTTGTGCATTCGTTGCTCAGATTAGACGTCGCAATCCAATCTTAGCAACGTGAGAGGCGCTTGTCACGTTCTCATTAAATACCAGCCAACGACATTAACCCAAATGCACCACTTGATTGACTCGGACTTAGCCCGGTCTCCGAAAGGATAAACAGGCAAATTGTGGTAGTAAAACGTACCGGAAAACGAAATTCCGGCTCTACCTCCGAATCACGCTGCGGTATCGAAAGATTACAGTGCGTACCTGATAAGAGCACCAATCAACGGACTAGGGATTTCTTGGATTGCGAAGTGTCGAAAGAAGCCCAACCTAACCAAACTTAGCCAGATTAACGAGCTAAGAGACCATGACCCAATAACTGATCATGGAGAAAAGCAAAGACAAGATGAAGATGTCGCTTCGCTCCGTTTTGATTAGTACCACATTGGGGCATTAGGCGTTTTTTACCTAGATTTTATCGGTGAACAATAACACCTAAACTCTCAACAAGCTGAAGCGCCTGCTCTCCATCCAACT
>NZ_QPMG01000025.1:0-1160 GCF_003336825.1 Proteus sp. CA142267
AAACCGCACGTTAACGTTGGTACTATCGGCCACGTTGACCACGGTAAAACAACTCTGACTGCTGCAATCACTACAGTTTTAGCTAAAACTTACGGTGGTTCTGCTCGTGCATTCGATCAAATCGATAACGCACCAGAAGAAAAAGCTCGTGGTATCACCATCTCTACTTCACACGTAGAATACGACACTCCAACTCGTCACTACGCACACGTAGACTGCCCAGGTCACGCCGACTATGTTAAAAACATGATCACTGGTGCTGCGCAAATGGACGGAGCTATCCTGGTTGTTGCTGCGACTGATGGCCCAATGCCACAAACTCGTGAGCACATCCTGTTAGGTCGTCAGGTTGGTGTTCCTTACATCATCGTATTCCTGAACAAATGTGACATGGTAGATGATGAAGAGTTACTGGAATTAGTAGAAATGGAAGTTCGTGAACTTCTGTCTCAGTACGATTTCCCAGGTGACGACACTCCAGTAATCCGTGGTTCAGCGCTGAAAGCACTGGAAGGCGAAGCTGAGTGGGAAGCAAAAATTGTTGAATTAGCAGAAGCACTGGATTCATACATCCCAGAACCAGAGCGTGCAATTGACAAACCATTCCTGTTACCAATCGAAGACGTATTCTCAATCTCAGGCCGTGGTACAGTAGTAACTGGTCGTGTTGAGCGTGGTGTTGTTAAAGTTGGTGAAGAAGTTGAAATCGTTGGTATCAAACCAACAGTTAAAACAACTTGTACTGGCGTTGAAATGTTCCGTAAATTACTTGACGAAGGTCGTGCAGGTGAGAACGTTGGTGTTCTTCTGCGTGGTACTAAACGTGAAGAAATCGAACGTGGACAAGTACTGGCAAAACCAGGTTCAATCAAGCCACACACTAAATTCGAATCAGAAGTTTATATTCTGAGCAAAGATGAAGGTGGTCGTCACACTCCATTCTTCAAAGGCTACCGTCCACAGTTCTACTTCCGTACAACTGACGTAACTGGTACTATCGAATTACCAGAAGGCGTAGAAATGGTAATGCCAGGTGACAACGTTAACATGATCGTTGAACTGATTCACCCAATCGCGATGGACGACGGTTTACGTTTCGCTATCCGTGAAGGTGGCCGTACAGTAGGTGCGGGCGTTGTTGCTAAAGTATTAGGTTAATT
>NZ_QPMG01000026.1:0-639 GCF_003336825.1 Proteus sp. CA142267
CTACGCTTACACACCCAGCCTATCAACGTCTTAGTCTTAAACGTTCCTTTAGGTCACTCAAGGTGACAGGGAAGACTCATCTCGAGGCAAGTTTCCCGCTTAGATGCTTTCAGCGGTTATCTCTTCCGCACTTAGCTACCGGGCAATGCCATTGGCATGACAACCCGAACACCAGTGGTGCGTTCACTCCGGTCCTCTCGTACTAGGAGCAACCCCTCTCAATCTTCCAACGCCCACGGCAGATAGGGACCGAACTGTCTCACGACGTTCTAAACCCAGCTCGCGTACCACTTTAAATGGCGAACAGCCATACCCTTGGGACCTACTTCAGCCCCAGGATGTGATGAGCCGACATCGAGGTGCCAAACACCGCCGTCGATATGAACTCTTGGGCGGTATCAGCCTGTTATCCCCGGAGTACCTTTTATCCGTTGAGCGATGGCCCTTCCATTCAGAACCACCGGATCACTAAGACCTACTTTCGTACCTGCTCGAGCCGTCACTCTCACAGTCAAGCTGGCTTATGCCTTTGCACTAACCGCATGATGTCCGACCATGCTTAGCCAACCTTCGTGCTCCTCCGTTACTCTTTAGGAGGAGACCGCCCCAGTCAAACTACCCACCAGACACGGTCCCCGA
>NZ_QPMG01000027.1:0-579 GCF_003336825.1 Proteus sp. CA142267
CTTGGTGTAGGTAAACCAATAGCCATCTCAGGACAAGCCGATTGATATTCAAAATAATCAGATAGTTCATCTACGGCAAGATGAAAGCGCTTATGACCACCATCAAACCTAACATTATTCCCTAATAAACAAGTGCTAATCCCTACAATAATTTTTTTACCAACAAAATTATTTTTGTGAATATCTGTAACAGAGTTAAACATTCTTACTACCTCATATGAAACATTCATATAATCTGATTATAGTAGATCATAACTGTATTCATATTAGTAAGATTATGCTTTTTTTACTACTTTTATAATTTTAATTAGGTTTCAATCTTTCAGCACTAGAAATATATAATGCAATAACAAGTAGCAGTATCGTTCCTGAGTAAACAATAAGTAACTGAGGATTTTTATGTTCAACAACAATTAACCTAATTACCGCAGTTATTGCAATATAAATAAAATATTGCAATGGAAAGTGATAATTCGACTGAAAATATTTAATAATTAATGCAATAAATTCAAAATAAAGAAAGTAAATGATAAGTCCATCAACTAATAAATAAATTGAAACTGGATCACTAACTGTAAA